>NZ_VMBJ01000001.1:0-41174 GCF_010608305.1 Stenotrophomonas sp. AS012628
ACACCGGGGCCACCATCCTCAACGGTTACGGTGCAATGGCCTTCGGCCAGCGTCACGTGTACTCGCAGCGGGCAGGGAATGGCATGGCGGCGTGCGTTTTCCAGTAGCGCCAGCACCGCCTGGCGGATGCGCGCCGGATCGCAGTCGGCCAGCGAAGACCGTGCGTCCAACGTCACCGAGAAACCACTCTCGGTCAGCGCCTCCGACATCGCTTCGACCACCGCTGCCACCTGTACGCTGACGTCGCTGCGCTGCAGGCGCAGATCGAGGTGGCCGCTCTCGGCAAGGCTGACCACGCGCAGGTCTTCGATGATGCGGGTCAGGCCCTCCAGCTGGGTGAGCATGCTGTTGAACTGCTCCGGCCCCGGCTCGAACACGCCTTCGGCGATGCCCTGCAGGCGGCCGCGCAGGATGGTCATCGGCGTGCGAAGTTCGTGTGCGATCGCCGCGTTCCAGAACACGCGGTTCTCCGACATCCGGCTCAATCGCTCGGCCATGGAATTGAAGTCGCTGACCAGCGTGGCGGCCTCGGTCATCGAGGTGTCACCGCCGCGCGCACGCGCCTCCAGATCACCGCTGGCGACGCGGCGCAGGCTTTCGGCGACCGAGTTCAGCGGGGTGATGATGCGCCGGGTCAGGCGCGAGGCGATCAATGTGGCCAGCGCAACGACCACGGTGGCGGTCAGGCCGATCCACAGCCATTCCAGGCCTGACGGCATGATGGTTTCCGGTTCGTCGTACCAGCGTGGATAGAACACCTCCATCAGGTAATAGAACAGGTAGAAACCACTGATCGACAGTACGGTCGAACATAGCGACGCGACCGTGATGGACAGCGTGATCTGGCGCCCGATGCTCTTGCCTTTGGGGTTCATCGGCTCAGTCCAGGAAGCGGTAGCCGACACCGCGGATGGTGGCGGGAATGCCGATGACGCCTGCTTCCTCCAGCTTGCGGCGCAGCTTGCTGACGTGGCTGTCCACGGTGCGCTCCTGCGCATCGCCTTCCGGCAGGCAGGTCTGGAGCAGATCCAGCCGGCTGTGCACCATGCGCGGTGCGCGCGCCATGTGTACCAGCAGACGGAACTCGGTGAGCGTGAAACTCAGAGCATGCACGTGGTCATCGGTGCGCACGGTGACTTCATGGCTGCGCAGGTCGATCTCGAACGGCCCCTGCCGGATCAGCCCGTTGGGTTCTTCTGCAATGGGCTTCGCGCTACGGCGCAGCACCGCCCGGATGCGGGCGACGATCTCGGCGGGATTGAATGGCTTGGCCACGTAGTCGTCGGCACCGACGCGCAGGCCAGTGAGCTTGTCCACGTCCTGGTCCAGTGCGGTGAGCATGATTACCGGGGTGTTGCCGCGCCGGCGCAACTCGCTCAGCACCTGCCAGCCGTCCATCTTCGGCATCTGCACGTCCAGCAGCACCAGGTCGGGGCGCAGCTGGCGGTGGCTGGTGAGGGCGGCTTCGCCGTCGGCGGCGCGGGCGCTGCGCAGCCCGAAGCGGGCCAGGTAGGCGCCGAGAATGTCCGCGATTTCGCCTTCATCTTCGGCAATGAGCACCAGGGGCGCCAGGTGCGTGCGGGCATCGGATTTCATTGCATGCTGCGGTTTCAAGTAAGGAATGGGAAACGCCGGCGACGGTGTCATCGTGGCCGTTCCAGGGTCTGCGCTTCTTCGTGGGCGGCCCAGGCCAGGGTGGCCAGCACCAGCGTGTGCTGCAGGGCGGGCGCCAGTGTTGTGGTGGCGCGCAGGTGCTGTGCGAGCAGGGTCGATACTGCCGCAGGCAGCTTGCTCCACCGCGATTGCATGCCCGTTGCGTCCACCCGGTCCTGCAGGCGACGGGCCATGCGGACCACGGCCCGCAGGCGCAGGGCAAGCAACGCAGCCACCAGGACAGCCGCCATCCCTGCTGGCATGAGGCTCACGTCAGCGGCGGAGGCGGACCAGGCCGCGAGGCCGATCAGCGACGCCGACGCCAGGGTGCCCGCGCGCGCCGAATGACCGGGGCCTTCGCTGCGGAACCACACCAACGCGGCGGCACCGGCGCCCGCCAGCAGGGGCGGCGCCGGGTTCGCGCTGGCAAGCATCCAGGCACTGGTCGACGCCAGAACCAGTGCAAGCAGCCACGGCGAAGGCGCGCACCAGGCAAGGTAGGCGCGGCGGACATCGATGGGAGGCAGGTCTGGAAACGGAAGGGACACGGCGGGGGCGCAGTCGGCGAGGCCGACAAGGCTAGGGGCCGTTGATGGAGACTTGGTCGAGATTGTGTCGAGATTTCGTGGACGCGATCCGTGCCGTTCAGGAGCGGGCCCCGTGCCTGAACGGATGTGCGGCCTCCATGCAATCTCCACAGTGGCTCCAAGAAACATCCACCACCACCTTCCAGACTGCGGCTTCTGCGGTCACATCCGGTGGCTGCGTGCATGCGAGCCTTCCGATGAACAACCGCAGGACCTGGATCATTGCCGCAATCGTTGTACTTCTTGCAGGCGGCACCGGTGGGTGGCTGTTCGCCGAAGGTGATGATGCCGCGCTGATCACGGCCCCGGCAAGGGTCGCGGACCTGGAAAAGACCGTGCAGGCCGTTGGCCGGGTCAACCCCAAGGAACTGGTGGCGGTGGGCGCGCAGGTGTCGGGCCAGGTCACGCGCCTGCACGTGGTGCTGGGCCAGCGTGTGCACGCTGGCGACCTGATTGCCGAAGTGGATTCGCAGCCGCAGCGCATCGCCCTGCGCAGCGCCGAAGCGGCTGCCAACACGCTGCGTGCCCAGCACGCGGCCAGCCAGGCGCGCTACGCCCAGGCCATCCGCGTGCATGAGCGCCAGGCGCAGCTGGTGGCGTCGCGGATGGTTTCGCAGGAAGGTTTCGAGTCCGCGCGGGTGGCGCGCGAAGCGGCGCGCTCGGAGGTGGCAGCGCTGCAGGCCCAGATCGACCAGGCGGTGACCCAGGTGGAAACCGCGCGGATCAACCTGGGCTACACCCGCATCGTCTCACCTTCCGACGGCTACATCGTGGCCATCGTCACCAAGGCCGGGCAGACGCTGAACTCGATGCAGACCACGCCGACCATCGTGATGCTGGCACAGATGGACACGATGACGGTTCGCACCGAGATCGCGGAGGCCGATGTGGAACTGATCGCGCCTGGCCAACCTCTGTGGTTCTCCACGCTGGGGCCGGGTGGACGCCGCTACGAATCGCATCTGCAGCAGCTTGAACCTGCGCCGTCGTCGATTGCCGACGTGGCCACCGGCAACACCGGCGGATCGGCGCAGACGCCGAAGGCGGTGTACTACGCCGGGCTGTTTGACGTACCCAATCCAGGCCTGAAACTGAAGCCGTCGATGACGGTGAAGGTGACGATCCAGCTGGCGCGCGCCGCCAATGCGCTGCAGGTGCCGTTGACGGCAGTGTCCGAGCGCGACGACAAGGCGGGCAACCGCGCGACCGTCCAGGTGATCGATGCCAAGGGGCGCGCGCACGAGCGGGCGGTGACGACCGGCCTGCGCACCGCGACTGCGGTGCAGATCCTGTCCGGCCTCAAGGCAGGCGAGAACGTGGTGATCGGGCAGGCGCCCAGCGGCGCGGAAGCCGAGCCCACCAGCCTGCTGGGGATGTGAACATGGTCGACGCGCTGCTGGAACTGCATGGCGTATCGCGCGCCTATCGCTCGGCCGCCGGCGAGGTGGTGGTGTTGAAGGACGTGTCGCTGCGCATCGAGGCGGGCGAGTTCATCGCCATCATCGGCCCGTCCGGTTCGGGCAAATCCACGCTGATGAACATTCTGGGCTGCCTGGACCGGCCAAGCGAAGGCAGCTACCGGGTGCAGGGCGCAGCAACCGAGCAGATGTCACAGGATGAACTGGCGCACCTGCGTCGCGAGCATTTCGGCTTCATCTTCCAGCGCTACAACCTGATGGAGAACCTGAGCGCCACGGAAAATGTGGCACTGCCGGCGGTCTATGCCGGCGTGGATGCCGATGCGCGCACCGCCCGTGCGCGCATGCTGCTGGAAACGCTGGGGCTGGGTGAGCGCACCACGAACCGGCCCAGCCAGCTGTCCGGCGGCCAGCAGCAGCGCGTTTCCATTGCGCGTTCGCTGATGAACGGCGGCGCCATCGTGCTGGCCGACGAGCCGACCGGCGCGCTGGATCATGCCAGCGGCCGGCAGGTGATGGCGGAACTCAAGCGCCTGCATGCACAGGGCCATACTGTGATCCTGGTGACCCATGATGCGGCGATTGCCGCGCACGCTTCACGCGTGATCGAGATCGCAGACGGCCAGGTCGTATCCGACCGTGGCATGGGTGATCCTGCGGTTGCACGCAGTGCCGCTGTGCCCGAGCGCAGTCCAGAACCGGCCGCCGAGCGCCGCGCGCGCCTGGATGCAATCAGGGAAGCTGCACGGATGGCGGTGCGTTCGATGCTGGCCCACCGGTTACGCACCTTGCTGACCATGCTGGGCATCATCATCGGCGTGGCTGCGGTGGTGACCGTGGTTGCGTTGGGCAAGGGCGCACAGGCACAGGTCGAGTCACAGATCAACGAACTGGGTGCCAGCACGCTGGACATCTTCCCGGGCGCGGACTTCGGTGACCCGCGCTCGGGCGAGATTGAAACGCTGGTCGTGGACGATGCCGACCACCTGGCCGCGTTGAGTTACGTGGACAGCGTAAGCCCCAACCTGAGCGGTTCGGTGGCCGCACTGCAGGGCAACCGGCGCGCCAACACACAGGTGCTTGGCGTGGGCGCTGATCTACCGCGTGTGCGCGGGCTGCGGCTGAAGGCGGGCCGGTTCTTCACCGATGCCGAGGTGGAGGCGCATCGCGCGGTGGGCGTGGTCGACCAGAAGGCGGCCAAGGCATTGTTCAACGGCAATCCGATCGGCGGCACGGTGCTGCTGGGCGGCATGCCGGTGGAAGTGATCGGCGTGGTCGGCCCCAACGCATTCGCCGGCGGAGCGACGCCGACGGTCTATGTGCCGTACACCTCCGCGTCCTCGCGCCTGCTTGGCAGCCAGCGGCTGGAGAGCATCACCGTACGCGTGCGGGATGACGTGCCAACCACCGCCGCTGAAGCCTCGCTGGGTGCGGAGCTGCAACGCCTGCACGGCCGGCGCGATTTCTTCATCTACAACGCCGACCAGATCCGCAAGGCGGTGATGAAGTCCAGCCAGACCATGGCGGCACTGGTTTCGGCCATTGCAGCGGTGGCGCTGGTGGTCGGTGGCGTGGGGGTGATGAACATCATGCTGGTGTCGGTGAAGGAGCGCGTGCGCGAGATCGGTGTGAGGCTGGCGGTGGGTGCCCGGCAGGGCGACATCCTGCGCCAGTTCCTGATCGAGGCCGTGTTGATCTGCCTGTTCGGTGGCGCGCTGGGGGTGTTGTTCGCATTGGGTGTGGGCGCCTTGTCCAGCCTGCTGTCGCTGGGGGTGCCGTTCCTGTTCACGCCTGGGCCGGTGCTCGCCGCGCTGGCATGTTCGTCTGCCATCGGGCTCGGTTTCGGCTACTTCCCGGCGCGCAGTGCTGCACAGCTCGACCCGATCCAGGCGTTGGCGGCGGAGTAGGGTTGCACCCGCTGCGGGGAGAGTCTCAGGTTGCAGGTCGCGGGTGCGTGCGGACGCGTGCGCGCTCGCGGTACAGGCGACTGTCGGCACGCTGCAGGGTGTCGGCCACCGACTCACCCGGCGCGTGGTGGGTCGCACCCAGTGAGAAAGGCGTGGGTGACCGACCGGCCTGCTGCGTATACCACTGCTCCAGCGCGGCCAACCGCCCCGGCTCCGGGCAGGTCAGCACCACCATGAACTCGTCGCCGCCCATACGCACTACGCTTTCCATTGCCCCCAATGGAGCGCGCAGGAAGGCGGCGAACTCGACCAGCACCGTGTCACCTCGCGCATGGCCCTGCGTATCGTTGATCTGCTTGAAATGATCCAGATCGAACATCAGGCAGGCCCAGGGTTGATCAACCAGCTCGTCCAGGCGCGGCAGGAAGCGGCGGTTGTAGCTCTGGGTCAGCGGATCCTTGAAGGACATCTCGCGCAGCTGCTGCTCCTGCATCCGCAGTGCAGTCACATCCTGTGCATGGCCCAGCACATAGGGTGGGTTCGCCTCACTGTCGAGCACGTTGTGATACGCCCAGAAATGGCGGGTGCCATCGGCAGCGATCAGTTCGATGACGCCGGCATCGGTGTGGTTGACCCTGATCCGCGCGAGATAGGCCTTGAATGCAGCACGCTTCTCGGGAGGCATCAGATCGCACAGGCTGCGCCCGATCATATGAGTCTCATCGAAGCCCAGCGACTGCACGGCCGCCGGGTTCACCGATGTCAGCACGCCCTCCAGCGTGTGCGTGCAGATCAGGCCGAGGCTGTAGTGGAACAGGCGCCGGTAGCGCGTTTCGCTCGCCTCCAGGGCATCCAGCGCGGCACGCTCCTCGGTGATGTCCTGGATGGCGCCGACCAGGCGAGGGTGCCCATCCACCTGCTGACGGCCACCGACCACCCGGGTCCAGATGGAGCGCCCATCGGCGGTGGTCATTGGCAGCTGCACTTCCCATGAGGTGCCTTCCTCGATGCAGCGCTGGACCGCGCTGCGGATGATGTTGCGACTGTCCTCCCGATAGAAGGACAGTGCGGTGTCGAACGTGGGTTGATAGTTGCCGCGCACGCCGTGGATCTGCTTGGTTTCGCGGGTCCAGCGCACTTCGTGGGAGAGCAGGTCCATCTCCCAGCCGCCCACCCGTGCCGCGCGGTTGGTGCGTTCCAGGAAGTCCTCGCTGCGTTTCAGTTCGCGGTGCAGTGCCTTGGCCTGGCCGACCTGTGCCATCAGGGTGCTGCGCTGTTCCAGCACCTGGGTGGTGACCCGCGCCAGATGCACCATCAGTTCGCGCTGGGAGGGGGACAGCACACCGGGCATCGGGTCGAGCAGGCACAGCGTGCCGATACGTGCGCCGTGCGCCGAGCCCAGAGGGATGCCAGCGTAGTGGCGGATGCGCGGCCCACCCGTCACCAGCGGATTGGTGGAAAAGCGTGGGTCCTGGCGCGCATCGGGTATCTCGAACAGCTCGTCCTGGCGTATGGCATGGGTGCAGAAGGAAATTTCGCGGGCCGTTTCGCTGACGCTTTCAAGGCCGATGTTGGCCTTGAACCACTGGCGGTCTTCGGCCACCACGCTGATCAGGCCCATGGTCAGGCCGGTCGCGGCGCGGGCCGCGGCGACGATGGCATCGAACACCGGCTCCGGGGGCGTATCCAACAGGTGCAGTCGTTCGATTTCGAGCAGTCGTTCGGCTTCGTCCATGGCGCTTTTCAGGGCTGGGTGGCGAGGGCGGTTGCGGCGGCTGTCTGACGCTACGCTAGTGCGCGCGCCGTTATGTATCGCCACGGCGGGGTGATGCCGATGTGAGGTGGGCGCGCTGGCTCAGTGTTGTTGGAGCGATGCCTGCAAGGCGGCGGCCAGCGCCGCGTCTCCGGATACCAAGTCCTGCCAGCGTAGGATGATGCCCTTGCGTCGCCCCTTCTCAACCAGCTTGAGGCCTTCGGGGTCCACGGTGAGGGTATAGGGGAGGCCATCAATGTGCACTTCGCGGCGCAGTGGTTTGTCGAGCGGGGTCATCATCGTTTCCTCGCAGGGGCGGAAGCGCGACGTGGCTGGATCGATACGTGACGGTGATCACGGATGTGCCATCGCCAGGGGAAATCAACAGCGCGGCTGATGCCGATGCGGGGCCCGACCACTGGATCCTCCGGGGGGCGCACGCCATCGCTGGCGATGACAATGCCGTGGCTGCCAGTCACCAGGTCGGCGCCGTCGAAACTGCGGTCCAGCCCGAAGGCCTGCGAGAGCTTGCCCGGCCCGCTGGCCAGATCGTGGTCGCGGCGCGCGGCGGGGCGCAGTTCGCGCATGCGCTCCAGGCCCACCAGCGGCTCGATGGCCCGCAGCAGCACCGCCACGCCTTCGCCCACTTTGCCGCAGACAACGTTGCTGCCCCAGTGCATGCCGTAGGTGAAGTAGACATACAGGTGCCCGGCCTAACCGAACATGCTGGCCGTGCGCGGCGTCTGCCCGCGATAGGAGTGCGCCGCCGGATCGGCGCTGCCCGCGTACGCTTCGACTTCAACGATGCGACCCGTTCGGCCATCGTCACGGACCAGAAGTTTGTTGAGCAGCTCGGGCGCAACCTCGACGGGCGGGCGCCGGTAGAAGCTGCGGGGGAGGATCTGAAGAGCGGCGGGCAACCAATCCGGCACGGTAGAGGCAGGCTCGGGCAAACGGTGATGGCACTGTGGCACCAAACAGGTGAAACGGGCGCAGACGCAGTGTCATTCCTGCGCAGGCGGAGCGGCCAGTGCCGCGCGGCGGGAGGCATAGATCTCGGGCGTCTGCGGCTTGATGAACAGCGCCACCAGTTCCGGATATTCGCGCTTCACGGCTGATTCGATGCGGGTGATGCACGCCTCGATCTGGGGTGTCTTCCGGTCATCCTCGAATTCCGCGCTGAGCATGGCCACGACCTGTTCCGGGCCCATCTGCATGGTGGTCACGCCATTGGCGCGGCGCAGGTCCGGATCGGTTTCGGCCACAGCCATGATCCGCTCAGCCACCGCAGGATGGGCCGGCTCACCCACCAGCAGTCCCTTGGTTTCGCGTGCGAGAAGAAAGGCGGTGGCGGCAAGCACGCCGGCGATGCACAGCGACGCCACACCATCAAGCACCGGCATGTCCAGGACCTGGGCGGCCACGAGCCCGATCAGTGCGAAACCCAGGCCCAGCAGGGCCGCGCTATCCTCCAGCAGCACGGTAAAGGTGGAGGGATCCTTGCTGCGACGGAAGGCTTCGAAGTAGCCCAGTTTGCCCTTGGTACGCCGGAACTCCCGTAGCGCGACCCACCATGAGGCCCCTTCGAACAGGATGGAGATGCCCAGCACGCTGTAGCTCAACGCGTGGTTGGTGGCGGGCTCCGGCTGGCGGATGTGCTGGATACCTTCGTAGGCCGAAACGCCGGCGCCGGCAGCGAACACCAGCAGGGCGACGATGAAGCTCCAGAAGTACAGTTCGCGGCCATAGCCGAACGGATGTACCGGGTCCGGCGCCTTGCCGGCGCGGCGCAGCCCGTACAGCAGCAGCACCTCGTTGAGAGTGTCGACCAGCGAATGCACGCCCTCGCTGAGCATGGCCGAGCTGCCGGAGATGCCGGCGGCGATGAACTTGGCGATGGCAATGGCCAGGTTGCCCGCGAGGGCGGCGTAGATGACCAGGCGGGAACCGGTGGGGACAGACATCAAGGCAAGGGGGAGGGCAGGTGGATGCCTGATCTTCCGGACGGGGATGTTCCCGGGATGTGCAGGTGTCCGATGTGCCGGGGCCGGGCTGGCGCCTAACTGCCACTGCGATCAAGCCGGTTAGACGATGTGACTGCGGACGCCAAGCCCTACGCTGGGGGTCAGTCCTCGTTGCCGATCCTGTTCGAAACGACGTTGGCTATTTTCCCTAACCTGAAGAGAAATCGATGAATCACAAATCTCCCTGGTACGCCCTTATCAGCCTGGCGCTCTGCGCTACCGTCGCATCGATCTCCAGCACCCTGCTGTACATTGCGGGTCGCACGTTTGTTGCAGTGGCAGGTGCAGCCCCGATGGCAAGCTGGGGACGCCCTGGATACGGGCTGCTGATCGTCATCGGGTTCCTCGCGCTGGCGACCTGGTACTTCGGCGCGCGCGCGAATGTCGCGCAGAAGGCTCTGCCGGTCCGCTTCTTCATCTGATACCACCGTTTGGGCCCGGGGTGCCGGCCAGCGGCCGGCACTACCGTTCAATCGGCCATCACGCGCCCAATGGCATCGGCCAGCAGGGTGCGTACCCGCGCCGGCGGCAGGTCCGGATCGCGCACCGCACGCATCGCCAGTCCCTCCACCAGCAACCGCAGCAACAGGGTGCGCCCGGCAATCCGTTCTTCGTCCAGCGCCCGGCCAAGGCTCGCATCACGCTGGCGCAGCCAGGCCTGGATGGCGGCGCTGGTCTGCTTGTCGTGGGTACGCAGCACAGCGGCCAGCTCCGGATCGCGATGGGCCTCGGCATTGATCTCCGCATACAGCGCAACGCTGGCAATCGCGTTGCCGTGAATCGGCAGTACCTCACCACGCGCCCATTGCTGGTAGCACTCCAGCAGCCCGTCGACCAGGTCGGAGGCTGCGGGCATCTCGCTGATCGAGGCCTGGTCGTGGCGCAGCTGGCGCTCGATCAGGGCCAGGATCAGGGCGCGCTTGTTGGCGAAATAGCGGTACATCAGCCCCTGGCTGATCTCGGCCTCGGCAGCGATGTCGCCGATGGATCCGGCATGGAAGCCGCGGGTGATGAAGCACTTCTGCGCGGCGTCGAGGATGCGGCGGCGCTGGGCCTCGGCATGGGCCGCAGCGGGATCTTCGGAGGTCAGGGCTACGGCGGATTTCGGCGTCATTGCGTGAGGTCAGGGCGTCCAGAGGCGGGATAGTACGTCACAAAAGGTGTGAATGAACGGTCATTCATTTGTAATTCCCGCCTCCCAGACTGCGCCGGCCTTCTCCTTCCGCGAATGAGTCCGATGCGCCACGCCACGTTGCACCGCCCGTTGCTCACCCTCGCCATCGCTGCCGCTCTGCCGGCGCTGGCCCATGCCGAAGAAAGTCCAACCGCAGATGCCAGCGCATCCGCTGATGCAGCGCGCACCGTGGTCGCCCTCGACCAGGTGATGGTGACCGCGCAGAAGCGCGCTACCAACCTGCAGGAGACGCCGATCTCGGTGTCGGTGGTCGATGCCGAGGCGCTGAAGGATCGCAGCGCGATCTCGCTGGGCAGCCTGTCCGATGGTTCCATCCCGTCGCTGCGGGTCACACCGTTCGCCACCCGCAGTTCTGCACTGAACATCGGCATCCGTGGCATCGGCGCCTCCGGCGACGCCAACCAACCCGCACGCGATGCCGGCGTCGGCATCTACGTCGACGGTGCGTTCATGGGCCGTGCGCAGGGCCTGGGCAGCATGCTCTACGACGTGGAGCGCATCGAAGTGCTGAAGGGCCCGCAGGGCACGCTGTTCGGCCGAAATACCGAAGGCGGTGCGGTGAGCATCGTAACCAAGGCGCCGACCGGCGAGTTTGGCGGCAGCGTCAGCGCGGGGGTGTCCAACTTCAGCGGCTTCAACAGCGCGCTGCACCTGGACCTGCCCAAGGTGGGCGATGTCAGCTTCAAGATCGACGCCGTGCAGGCCAAGCGCGGCGGCACCACCGACAACCCGATGCGCGGCGAGCGTGACTTCAACAGCTATGACAAGCGCGGCGCCCGCCTGAGCGCGCTGTGGCAGCCAAGCGATGACTTCTCGCTGCTGTACGCCTTCGACCGCTCCTACGATGCCACCACGCCGTACCACACCCAGGTGCTGGCACCGGGCGCCTACCTCAGCCCGCTGCAGAAGGCCGGTGCCAGCCAGGACCGTCGCGGCAGCGCCATCCTGGGTGGACCGCAGGAAGACAACATCGGCCGCACCAGTGGCCATCTGTTGAACCTGTCGTGGGTATTGAATGACAACCTTGAGCTGAAATCGATCAGTTCCTACCGCGAACTGACCCAGGGCCAGTTCGACATGGGCCTGGTCGATGCGATTTCGGCCTACGGCGGCGCCGGCACGCCCTTCGGCCGTTACAGCCTGGCGCAGGTCTACCAGCACCAGTACAGCCAGGAATTCCAGCTGATCGGCAACACTTCGCAGGTGCAGTTCCTCGGCGGTGCGTTCTACTACCACGAGACCGCCGGCGACAATGCGCAGACCCCGAACATGCTGGTGTGGGGGCCGGGCGGCAACAGCTACACGGTGAACCCGGCGACCAACCCGCTGGATCTTTCCCGCGTACGGATCGACCGCGCCAGCAAGGCGTGGACCGACAGCCTGGGTGTATTCGGCCAGGCCACCTGGACGCCTGAAGCGCTGCAGCGCCTGCACCTGACTGCCGGCGGTCGCTACACCCGTGATGACAAGAAGGGCAGCCTGTACATCGTCAATGGCGCGGCAACGAACCTTGCGTTCAAGGACCGCTGGAGCCGCTTCGACCCGATGGTGAACATCGCCTACGACCTTGGCGAGCACGCAATGGTCTATGCCAAGTACAGCACCGGCTTCAAGGCCGGCGGTGCCAACTCGCGCTCGACCAATTACACCGCTTTCGGTCCGGAGGAAGTGACGGCCTATGAGCTGGGCTTCAAGTCTCAGTTCTGGGACAACCGTGCGCGCCTGAACCTGGCCGTGTTCGATTCGACCATCGCGCACAAGCAGATGGACTTCTCGCTGCCGTTCGACCCGAGCAGCGGTGAAACGCGCACCACCATGGTCACCACCAACGCACTGAGCGATGGCAAGTCCCGGGGTGCGGAGCTGGAATTCAACGTGATGCCGATGGACAACCTCACCCTCGGCCTCAATTACGCCTACACGAAGATCGATGCGCAGACCGCGACGGACCCGTTCGGCGCAGGCGTGCAGGTGACCGTGCAGCCGCTGCTGGCCCCGAAAAATGCAGGAAGCCTGTCGGTGGACTACCTGGTGCCGTTCGCCAACTTCTCGGCGCTGAAGTTCCATGTGGATGGCAACTGGTCCGATGGCTACTACACCAGCGAGTACGACCAGATGCTCACCGACAGCTCCTTCGTGGTGAATGCACGGGTGGCACTGGTGGATGTGCCGGTCAACAGCACCGGCGCCACGATGTCGTTCTCGTTGTGGGCACGCAACCTGCTCGATGAGCAGCACCTGTTCTACAAGATCAACAGCGCGGCGCTGGGCCAGAGCGGCATCTTCAACGACCCGCGTACTTTCGGCCTGGAAGTGGCCGTCAATTTCTGATTCCAACGGAGAGCCCCATGAAGACCCGCCATACCGAACTCGCCCTGGCCCTGATGCTGAGCCTACAGCTGGCCGCGACGGCTGTTGCCGCTGATGCGCCGCAGGCCGTTTCCACGAAGGTGCCCGCCGCCGCCAATGTGAAGCCTGTTGCGGCAGATGCGCAGCGCGTGATCCCGTTGCAGGGCGCGTGGAACGTGCGTACGTTCGCCGGCCTGCAGGGTCGCCACGGCCCGATTCCAGCCAATGCGTTCGTGCGTACCGCCGACCTCGGCCGCCTCACCGATGCCGACCGTGATGCCCTGGTCGCCGCGGGCGTGAAGCTGGACATCGACCTGCGTACCGCCGATGAGGAAGCACAGTCGCCGGACCTGCTGGCCCGCGATGATCGTTTCGATTATCAGCGCATCTCGCTGATGGGCACCGAGAAGATGGACCTGCAGAAGATGATGGCCAGCTTCCCGGATTCGTTGGGCGAAGCCTATGTGCAGTGGCTGGACCACAGCCAGCCGCAGTTCAAGCAGGTGTTCCGGCGCATCGCCGCGCAGCAGGATGGTGCGGTGCTGTTCCATTGCACGGCCGGCAAGGACCGCACCGGCATCATCGCCGGCCTGTTGCTGGACCTGGCCGGCGTGTCGAAGGCCGAGATCGTGCACAACTACGCGATCTCCGCGCATTACCTGGAAGGACAGCCGAAGGACAGCGCGATGAACGCGCAGCTCATGGCGCTGGTCAAGCAGAACCCGGAGATCGGTCGCAAGATGGCGGGCATGGCAGGTACTGCGCCGGACAACATGGAGCAGTTCCTGGCGGCGCTGCACAGCCAGTATGGTGGTGCGGAGGGTTACCTGAAGGCGATCGGTGTCAGCGAACAGGAGATCCAGCAGTTGAAGGTGCGGCTGGGGCAGGCCGGCTGATAGGTAGTGCCGGCCGCTGGCCGGCTCCCCTTTGACGCTCAGAGACCGAAGGAGTGCCGGCCAGCGGCCGGCATTACCCGCAGCCAGGCGGCCTGGCTCTACTGATCGGGCTTCACCCTCACCACCCGTTTCCGGTACTCATACACGTTGTCACCGCGGATGCGCTTCTCCTCGGTGCCGGTGACCCGGCCCACCTGCTGGTCCGAACCGGTCACGGGCTGTGCCTCGATTTCGGTCTCGTGCTCGAAGGAATGCGATTTATCGGTGTTGCGGTAATAGCGGTACAGCGCCCAGTACAGCGCGGTTGCGCCGGCTGGACCTGCCGCCAACAGCCAGAGGCCACTGTCGTCGCTCATGTCGATGCCGCCAGGAAGGCAATTGCGAGGGTTTCAATGACGGTGCCGGTGGCCAGTGCCGCCAGCAGCATCTTCCATTGCTGCACGGGCACGCTGCCCATGGTTTCGCCTGTACGGCCGTTCACTGCGATGTAGTGCAGCATGCCGCCGTTCTTGCCGGGCTGGTGGTACGAGTACAACCACACCGGCAGGTACATCGACACCCAGCGGGTGCCATGCACCTCCAGCTGCTCCTGCTCCCAGCGCACGCCACGGTTGTAGCGCTTCACCGAACCTTCCACCTGTGCGCGGGCAATCGACAGCAGCTGGTCTTCCAGTCGCGGCCGCAGCTTCTCCACGTCCAGGTCGCGCTTCTCCGAAGTGAAGCCAGCAAGGTACGAGGCATTCCACTTCACCGCGTTCTTGGTATCGAATGGCAAGATGGTGTTGATGATGTTGTTGGTGTTGGCGCGGATATCAAGATTCCCGCGCTCGGCCGAGGATTCCAGCGGAAGGTCATCCACGGTGAAATCGACCTGGCGTTCGACCTGGTAGACGTCGGCGTCATACAGGGTGCGCTTGTTCTTCTCGCTGCCCACGGTGTACTGCCGGGTCTGGATCTCGCCCTTGCCGGCCACGGCCGCGCTGACATTGCTGTCGACGATCATGTAGGGCAGGAACACGCCCACCACGTTTTCCGGGGTGAACTGGTCCTTGAACGCCTTCAGCGCGAACATGCGGCGCTTGTCGACGAACTGGCGGATGCGCGCGACCGCATCGTCTTTCTTGATATGGAAGGGCAGCACCGCATCAGGCACCGCGCCATTGGCGATCTGCTCGTTGACGCCGAATACATGGCGGCACCAGTGGCAGCGCGCCGTCATCGTACTCTCGGTATTGACCGTGACTTCTGCGCCGCAACCGGTGCATTTGAACGTCATCAGTGCCGAGGTGTCGGCATCGATGTCACGTGCGCCAGAGGCGATGACCGTACCGCGCAGCTGGTCGATGGCTTCGCCAAGGCCGAATTCTTCCTCGACCCGCGCGCCATGCCATTCGTGACGGCAGTACAGGCAGACCAGGATATCGGTCCCGGCCTTCGGCCGGATGTCGGTTGCGCCGCACTTCGGGCAGCGGTTGAGGCCGTCCTTCAGCTCGCTGGCCGAGGTATCGATGGCCACAGGGTCGGGCGCTTCCACTTCATCGCGGATGGCCTGCGGCAGCTTCGAGGTGTCCAGCGGGAAGCTGCCGGGCAGGGGAGGGACGTCCTGCGGCGAACCGGGCCCATCCAACGACGCCGCCGGCAAGGGCGGCGGCGTCGCGGGCGCGGATCCGGGCAGCGGCGGTGGGCCGTTTCGGGGATCGGACATGTTGGGTGTGCGTCCTGCCGTTACAGGCCCAGTGCCTTGGCTTTCAGGGCGTCATAGTCGCCCTGCGTGATCAGGCCCAGGTCCAGCATTTCCTTGGCTTTCTTCAGCTTGGCCACCGGATCGTCTGCGGCCGGTGTGACCGGCTGCTGCATGCCGCCGACACCGAACATGCCAGACGCCATGCCGACACCGACCAGGCCTGCCGCGCCGCCGTTTTCGCCGGCCGACTGGATGCCCTGGGCGACGCTGGCCTGCAGGTTGGAATTACCGCGCGAACCGGACAGCGCATCGGCGCGCTGCACGGTCTTCAGCAGCTCGCGGGTGTTGGCGTCGTACTCGATCGAGACGATGGCGGTCTTGACGATGGCCAGGCCGCGGTCGGACTTCCACTGGTAGCCCTGTTCAACGGCGGCCGACAGGCTCTGCGCGAAGCCCAGCGAGTCCTGCTGCAGCTTGGTGATGCGGTTGCCCTTGCCCGGATCGTTGGTATACAGGCTGAAGGCCGGCGCCAGCGAACCGACCACTTCATTGAACAACTGGCTGGCGGCGGCGTTGTCCAGATCGGTGAAGTCGAACACCTGGCCCGGCTGCAGGTAGCTGGCCGGCACGAAGTTCTTCACAAACAGGATCGGGTCGACGATCTTCAGCGTGTACGAGCCACGGGTGACCGCGCCTACCTGGGTGTTGAGGAAACCGTCGTCCCAGTAGATTTCCGACTGGGTGCCGAAGCGGTTGTCCGGCAGTTCCTTCAGCGAGACGAAATAGGCCGCCTGCTGCGAACCCGGCTGGCCGCCGAACTTGAAGCGTTCCCAGCTCTGCTTGATGAAGGTGCTGACCAGGCCGTCGCCGGCGAAGATCGACTGCGAGTTCAGATCGTCCGAGCGCCACTCGTAGCCACCCGGTTCGGCGACGAACGCGGTGATCGCGCCGTCCTGGAACAGCAGCAGGCCGTAGCCCTCCGGCACGATGATCTTCGAGCCGTTGCTGATGATGTTGGACGAGCCGCTGGTGTTGGAGCCGCGGCCGGCGTTGGTGCCCTGCGGCACCGCCGCGAACAGGGCGGCCGTGGACGGCAGGCCCGCCGGCACGGTGTAGAAGTCCTTCCACTGGTCGGCCAGCACACCGCCAACCGCACCCTTCACCGCCTGTACCAGACCCATGACCAACTCCCTGTGATTCGAAGGCAGGCACCATGCCTGCCGAGCTGGACTGAATATAGCAGTGGCCGGGGGCAGCTGTGGTGCCGGTGGGTGAATGCCGTCGGTGCCTTCGATCGCTTGCGCCGAGATCGGCTCAGCGCGTCCGGGCAGTAGATTGATCTGGCATTCAGGCGCACCACCGGGACATAATCAGCCTGCCTCAAATAAGGCAATATGAACTTCAGAGTATCAACGGAAGAACAGGGGGATTCATGGATGTTATTCGCGTTCTGGTTGAAGAGCCTTCCGAGGGCAATGTAAGAAACGGCCTGGCATCGATGCGCTCCGGCATGGCACGTGTGGTTGAAGTAGGTGCCATGGAAATGGACGATAGTGTCCGAAAGATGGCCGATCATTTCTCGAAGATGCTGGAGGATGGCTTTCTGGCGTCGACTTCAGTCGTTGTGGACGAAATCGAACTTTCGTTGGCCGTAACTGCAAGCGGCGGCGTTGAACTGCTCGGGAAGTTCTCGGCCGGAACCCAGGCGGGGCTCAAGCTCAAGCTCAAACGGAAGGGCTGATGGGATGAGCACTCAAGCCAGCAGTTTCATCGAACGTCGGAAGCAGGAACAGGATCACCCGCTCGGAAAAGTGCGTCCCGAACTGATCGCTGAGATTGCCGAGGAGCTGGAACTACCTGTGGCAACTGGCTTGCCAGATGCCATCTGCCGGGTTCAGATGGTTCTTCAAGATCTGCGGCCGCTTCTTCCGGAGTCCATCATCAGCCGCCTTGACGATGGCCGGATCTCAGCTGCGGAGATCTGCGAGCACAACCCTGCCGTATACGTCCAGACGTTCCAGGACGGGAGTTACGGCATCGTGGTGACCTCAGCGCTCCCCGAGTACCTCTATCGGGTCGCAAGACCTCTTTCCAGTGCGCTCATTCGTCTTGAAAGCAATCCTTCCATGGGGCTTGAGCTTGACGAGCTGGCACGCATTCTCAGCGAAATTGTCTGGTGGCAGTGCGAGGGCAGTTTCGGTCCTGACTACGAAATCTCAAAGCATCAGCGCATCTATGCCAGCGAGCTCGCCATGCGTGCTCAGCGTTTTCTGGTTGCACATGAACTCGCGCATGTGATGTGTGACGTCGAGGATAAGCTGCGAGAGGAGCGGCCAGAAGCCGTCGGCGCCGTGGAGGAGGAGCTTGTCTGCGACTACATCGCGGTGCAGCTCTCGATGCACGCCAGTTTGGCGCGTAATGATGATCCGAATTTCCACATGCTCAGCTATGCCGCTGCGGAGTTCGCGCTGCAGTCGTGGTCCTTGCTGGAACGCCTGGGCGATCGTGCGGCTGATGCCGGCACTCATCCTGCTCTCCCCGATCGGCTTGCGGCGATGCGAAGGGCTCTGCGCGATTGCTGTGAGGATGACGCGGCGTTCGAACAGATCGTCTTGGTTGCAGATCTGATCGATAGTGCGTTCTCCAGGGCTGCTGATCTGCTGCCAGACATCGAAGTGCGGTTCTCCGCCGAGGCCAATGCATTCGCAGACGACATCCATGCACTGCTTGATGAGTGCTCACTCGAAGACGTCCCTGACTACGCCCGATTCCGGGAAGAGATCAGGCCCATTCTGGGACGTGGTTATCCGGTGAAGCTCGTCGAGGCAGTGCTGAGTCCGGTGATCGATGGATTCTTCCTCGCGAATCGATCGGGATCGCCTGAATTCTCTGATGAAGAGATCAAGCGGCGCTTTCGCCGGATGAAGCTCCTCTATAGTCTGCAGGGAAACTATTCAAAGCCGATGGACACACTTCTGGAGTGTGTATTCAGCCGATACCGATAATGAGGGCAGGGCAGCCGGCCCAGCCATGCCGATGACTGGCTGGGACGAGCTGGTCAAGTAGCTACAACATGTACGGAATCTTGAACGCCAGCGTGAAGTCCGGTGCATCCGGGGTCAGCCCGATGCCCAGCAGCGTCACCAGCGTGGTGTGCTGGTTCAACGCATAGGTCACGCCCAGGTTCAGTGACGCCGCGTTGGCATCGCTGCCGATCACCTTCATCCACTTGCCGCCCTGGAAGCGGGTGGAGGCGCGGGCGCTGATGCGGTCGCTGAAGGACAGACTCAGGCTGGTCCGCTCGTTGAATGCGAAGGCAACACCTGCACCGAAGTACACCGAGCCGCCCAGCTTCACGTCGCCTGGGTTGACCGTATCCGGATTGCTGTCGATGTCGCTGAAGCCGCGAGGGATGGAGTGCACGTACCCGATGTTGGCGAACAGGATGGCCGGGTCAGCGGTCTTCACCATCGACAGGCCGAGGTTGGCCTGCCATACGCCGTTGCCGGTGGGCTGCTCGCGCGGCACGGCGAAGCGGATGTAGTCGTCGTCATCGCGCTCGATCACCTTCCAGTCCAGGCCGTAGGGCGCGCGCCCGGTGGGGGCGGTGACACCGGCCGTGAGCACGGTCTCCGGGCGCCAGCCGCGTTCGCCGAACAGCCGGTAGTTCGCGCTCAGTGCAATGTCGCCCAGGCCGTTGCCGTTGGTCTGCTCCTGCGCGATGGCGGCCGCTGCACCGCCGGCGCCGCCTTTCTGGTATAGGGTGCGCCGCGCCAGGTAGGGCACATCCAGGTTGAGGGTCAGGTTCGGGCTGACGCCCCAGCGGGCCGCCACGTTATAGGTCAGCGAGTCGGACTCCACGTTCTCGATGGCGATATTGCCTAGGAAGATGGCGTCCAACGCGAGGAAGCCGTTGAGGGTGAGCTGCTTGCGGTCATAGCGGGCGTAGGTGAGGCTGTTCTCGATGGTGAAGCGACGGGAGAACAGGGCCGATTGCTGCTGCTTCACGTCGTCCACGCTGCGCCGCGACTCCTGCTTGGCCTGTTGGGCCTCGGCAGCGGTACTGGCGTAGCCCTCGCTGCTCGGTGGAACCGCGGCGGCCGCTGCCTGCGCCAGTGGTGCGGCCGGTGAGGTCGAGGCTGGGCCAACCCGCCCGCCCAAGCGTGCCTGCATGGCCTGCACCTGCATGTCCAGTTCGCGCAGCCGCCGCACCTCCTGTGCGTAGTTGGCTTTCAGCTGTTCCAGCTGGTTGGCCAGGGCCTGCACGTCTGCGCCATCGTCAGGCGTCGGCGGCACGGCAAGGGCGGTGCCCGCCAGCGCCGCCAGCGCCAACGGGGTGATCCTCATCAGGGTGTGCATGTTCGTGTCCTGCGTTGTGGAGCGTTTCCCCCAATGCCAGGCCCTGCTACTGGCCCGGCCCCATGCCGCGGTTCAACGCAATCGCCTGGGCCACGTTCTGGCTCAACGGCAGGTTGCCGCCCACGGCGTTGCGCACCAGCTCCAGCCGCAGCTGGTTGCTGGCGATCTGGCCGTCACCGGTAAGGGCGATGCCCTGGCCGACGCTGCCATTGCGGATCCACTGCTGCACCAGCCCCTGGCCATCCACCTGCAGCAGCAGGCGTGCCTGGTTGCCTTCCAGCACGGCCGTCGCGCTGGCGCCGGCCTGCTGCGCGGTGACGTTGCCTGCGCCATCAGAGAGAACAGCCGGCACGCCACCCTCGCGGACGGTCAGCGTGGTGACGTTGCGCGCGACATTGCCATCGCCGGCCACCTGCACGCTCTGCACCAGGCCGCTGGCATTGGCCAGGCCGCTGCTGTCGATGCTGCGTCCGTGGGTATCGGGCAGCGGCGCATCGGCTGCCGTGACATGCACGCTGGGCTGGAAGCTGAGCTTCGGCGCGCCACCACCGCGGAAGTCCATGCCCAGGGTCAGGCTGCCCTGCAGGGTCGTGCCGTTGCTGGCCTGCCACTGCGACACCATGGTGACCCCGAACCAGGCAACGTTGTTGCCACCCACGGTGTAGCGCCCCCGCATCAGGCTCAGCTCCGGGTCGGGGATTTCCGTGAGTCCACGCCCGGTCCTGCCGTCGGCGGCCTGCAGGGGCAGGGCAGGGGCCATCAGCAGCAGCGCCATCCATACGTGTTGACGGAACATGGTCGTACCTCCTCAGAACAGGTCGGCGTGGCTGAAGCCGAAGTCGACCAGTTCGGCATCGGTGATCGGCCCTTGCCGCGCATAGAGCGCGCGGGCACTTGGCCGTTCGCTGGGTTGCAGAAGAACGGTGTTGCGATCGAAGTCGCTGCCGATCACCACGAAGACCGCGCGAGATGGCCAGGCAGCCAGGAACTCCGGCAGCGCCAGGCTGCGGTTGCCGAGGATCGGGTCGGCCACTTCCACGATGCCGTTGCGGACCTGCTTGAGCACCACGAAATGGCGGAAGCCGCGCACATCCATCAGCACCAGTCCTGGCACGCGAAGGGTGCGCAGTCGTGTTTCATCGATGCGGTAGCCCCGGCCACGCATGCCGAGCGATTCCACGTAGCGCTTGATGTCGAGCAGGGAGAAGCCGCGTTCGGCCACCAGCGCTGGATCGGAAACCCCCATCATTCCTTCGATCACCGTCGCTTCGTCGGTCTGCAGGTGATAGGCATGGCGCAGGATGGTCGCCAATGCGGCCGCCCCGCAGCTGTAATCGGTGTGCTGGCGCACCACGTTGCGGTAGCGCCGCTCCTGCATGCTTTCCACCTTCTGCTGCAGCAGCGCGCCATTGGGCAGCACGCCGGCGAAGTGGACCTCGCCCGCCCATGCCGATGCGGTGCCCATCAGCAACAGGAAGGCAAGCAGGCGCATCGATGGAGGGCAACGGATCATCTACGTTCTCCGGCAGCAGGGGGGAGCCCCTGTCCCAAGGGGGAGGAGGAACAGGGGCTCCCGGGGACCCGGCCATTGGCGGACGGCCGGGTGTTGCGCTTACTCGCCGCTGCCACCACCGCCGCCGGTGCTGGGCTGGGCCACTGCCAGGGCCAGGCTGTTGGCCTGCAGGTTGCCGGTGCCCGCAGCAACGTTCACGCCGATGTTGCCGGAGGCGCCCGAGAAGGCACTGCCGGACAAGGCCGAGGTGTTGGTCGCATTGACGTTCACCCAGCGCGTGGTGCTGACCGTGCCGCTGAGGCTGGCATACAGGTCGGCCACGCCCAGTTCGACGAACTGGCTGGTGCCACTCTCACGCGTATCGAAGCCCAGGCCGCCCACCCCCGGCCGGTTGGGGTTCATCGTGGCGTTCTGGATCTGGCTGTCCAGATCGATATGGCCGGTGCTGTTGCCACCCGGGTGCGGCAGCTCGCCACTCCACGTATCCAGGTAGTAGTTGGCCATCTGGTAGGCGTTGCCGGTGCCGCGGTAGGTGCCCGCGCCATAGGCCAGTGTCAGGCCGCTGACGCCGCCACGCATGCCGACCTGCACGGTATCGGTGTAGGACTGCACGAAGCCGGCGTTGCTGACCGTGTTGCCGGTGGAGACCTGGTTGGAGCTGATGCTCGACTGGGCCACCGCCGTGGTCGCTACCGACGCCGCGAGCGCGTTCTTCTGCTCATTGTTGTTGCCCGAGGCGATGTTCACGCCGATGTTGCCGGACGCGCCGCCAAAGGCGTTGCCGCTGAGACCTGCGGCGTTGGTGACACCGGAGTTCATGGTGGCGTTGCCGAAGCCGGCCTGGTTGACGAACACCTCGGCGTCGGCCATGCCGAAGCTGAAGGACGCATCGGCCGCAGACAGTGAGGCCGCGTTGTCCTGCGCATTGTTGTCGCCGGAGACGACATTGAAGCCCAGATTGCCCGAGGCACCGGCGCCGACGCTGTCACCGATCGACGCGCTGTTGGTGACCAGGCTGTTGCTGGTGGCGTTGTTGCTGATCGACTGCCGGTTGTCGATCACGGCAATGGCCGCCGAGTCGAGGTCGATGTCGCCGGTGATGTTCGGGTCGCCGGAGAAATTGATGTCGGTGCTCAGGCGCAGGTCCTTCTCCAGGTTCACATCGACGCCGTGGTTGTTCTTTTCCTTGCGTTCGTCGGCCTGGATGTTGCTGTGCTTCTGCACGTTGACGTTGACGGTGCGGTTGCGCACGTCGTTGTCGGTGTGGTTGTGCGTGTCGTTGCGGGTCTCGCTGACGGTGTGGTTGTGGTTGATGTTCGCGTTGGCGTTCTGGTTGTCCCAGCCATTGGCCGCAGCGGCGGTCGAGGCAGTGGCAATCGCCATGGCGAGCATGGTCTGTTTGACGGTCGCTTTCATGGTGCCCTCTCTCTCATCAGGTGGTGCATCGGTTGGGTGGTTGTCACGGGCGGTCCTGCACGACCAGGCCCAGTACGTTGGCCGTGTCGTTGCCGTTGCCCGCGATCTGATTGAGTTGCAGGACCCCGTCGAATCCCCGCAGTGCGGTGCTGGCTACACCGGCGCTGCGGGTGCCCGTCGCGACGCCGCGACCGGTGTCGTCCCGCCCCCCTGCCAACGCGGAACCCTCGGCGGCCAAGGCCGTATCGTCGGTTTCGCGTATGCCCTGTCGGGCCAGCGTCGCGCTGACGACGTTGAGCGTCGTGTTGGCGATGCCGCTGGCCTGGTTGATGGATGCGATGCCACTGGCACCGGCCAGTGCGTCACCGCCAATGAACGCGGTGGCCTGCAGCGGCCCGGACAGCACGCGGTTGCCCTGCTGCAGTTGCCGGGCATTGATCGCCACGTCGGCGCGATCGCCCTTGGCGATACCCCGCAGGTTGGCCTGCACGTTGAGGTCGCCGGCGGCCTGGTTGACGGCGATGGCACCCGTCGCCCCGGCCAGTGCGTGGCCGTCGATGCGGGCCACGTCGAGATAGGCGAGCATGCCGCCGTAGTCATCGGCCCGGGTCGCCCAGGGCGCGGCAGCGAGCAGCAGAAGCAAGCCTTGCAGGGCCTTCATTTTCCACCTGCCGGGGCCGTGCCCTGCAGGGGGAACTGGGCCAGTGCGCCGCGCACGGTATCGGCGATACCGCGGGTGCTGCTGCCGACCGCACCAAGCGGACCGCTCATGGCGCCCCCGAGGTTGCTGCCGACCATGCCATCACCACCGCGGCCAAGCGTGCCGCCCAGGGCCTGCTGGGTGACCCGTTCAACGGTAGTGCCGCCCGGTGTCGCGACGGACGCTGCCTGGCCGGCACCCATGCCGGCATAGTCCTCATCGCTCAACTCGTCCATGCCGTTCGTCGTGCCACCGGCGCCCAATGCGGTGGCGATCTCGCGCTGTGGCTTCGGGTCGGCAATCAGCGCCATGCCCGGAGGTGCCATGCGATAGGCCGGCCGCGCGGATACGTCCCGCAACAGGACGATTTCGCCCGGCTGTGCCTTCACGCCCTGGCGGGCGCCGGACGCGGATGCGCCCGCGCCAACCAACAGCAGGGCGGTTGCCAGTGCTGCGGCCAGGCAGCGAATCAGGGTGGTGCCGTCCATGCCGATCTCCCGCGATGGGTGCGGCGGAACCACGCATCAACCGTGCCAACCTGGAAGTGCCCACCCGCCAAGGTCGGGACCGTGCAGCACCTGACCGTGCTGCTGCCACGGTGTTACAGGCACGTCGCGGAATCGTTGGGATTTCGAAGCCCCAGGCACCGCAGGGCAAGGGCGGCGGGCAACTGTCGCATGGGTGTTACAGGTGGCGCCGCCGTCTGCAACGGTGCCGGTTCAGCCACGAATTTCTTGACGCATTGCTCATTGCGCCGCCGTTTAGGGAAGCGCTAGGATCCGCCCAACAAAGGCCGCCCCGGTGGCCGTAGAGGTCCCGGCGGGGGGCGGCACGCCGGCGATTGCCTGACAGTCCGCCGACGGTGTCCGGATGCTGGGGGAAGCATGGCAGCGGTCCCGGAGGCTTCTACATCACGTTGCGTGCTCTGGTTTGGCGAGCCGTTGGCGAACGAGCGCAGTGCGCTGGCGGCAGCAGGCTGGTATGTGCGCAGCATCCATCCCGATCCCGCCATGGCGATAGGCCTGCGTGGGCGCGATCGATTGCTCGCCGTACTCGATCTGCGCCATCTCGATGCGGCGTCGCTGCAGCTGCTGGCACCGTGGATCGAGCAGCACCAGCATCTGCCTTGGCTGGCGGTACTGCCACCGGGCGCCGGACCCACATCGCCGGCCTGGCTGCCGTTGCTGCAGCGATGCGGTGCGCGCTTCACGCTGCCGTTCGGCCTGCAGGACCTGGTCTGCGCAATGCGCCAGCAGTTCGATGCGGATGATCCGCCAGTCGATGCAACCTGCAGTGGGTACGGACCGCACGCATTGATTGGCGAAAGCGCTGCGCTGCATGCGGTGCGCACGGTGCTGCACAAGTTCGCGCCGGTGGAACTGCCGGTGCTGGTCACCGGCGAAACCGGTACAGGCAAGGAACTGGCTGCACATGCGCTGCATGCGCTGTCGGGGCGCGCCGGCAGGCCTTTCATTGCGGTGAACTGTGGTGCGATTCCGGCCAACCTGGTGCAGTCGGAGCTGTTCGGCCACGAACGTGGCTCGTTCACCGGGGCCGACAAGCGGCAGATCGGCGTGTTCGAATCCGCCCATGGCGGTACGGTGTTTCTTGATGAGGTAGGCGATCTGCCGGCAGAAGCGCAGACCAGCCTGCTGCGCGTGCTGCAGGAGGGAACCTTCGAGCGCGTGGGCAGCAGCCAGCCGCTGCGCGCGGACGTGCGGGTACTTGCCGCGACCCACGTCGAACTGGAACACGCGGTGGCGCAGGGGCGGTTCCGCAGCGATCTCTACTACCGCCTGAACGTGCTGCGCCTGCTGATGCCACCGCTGCGCGAGCGCGGTGCCGACGTGCAGCTGCTGGCCGAGCACTTCCTGCGCTGCTTCCGGTTGCGCCACAGCGTGCGTGCACGCGGCTTCGCACCGGCCGCACTGCAGGCGATGCGGCGCTTCGACTGGCCCGGCAACGTACGCGAACTACTGAACCGTGTGCAGCGTGCAGCGATCATGGCCGAGGGCGAGCTGATCAGTGAGCGTGACCTGGAGCTGGGCGCATTGGCAGCGGTCCTGCCCGCGGCGATGCTGCACGACGCGCGCGGCCAGGCCGAGCGCGATGTACTGCTGCAGACCCTGCGCCAGACCGGCTACAACGTCTCCGAGTGCGCGCGGCAGATGCAGATATCGCGGGTCACGGTGTATCGCCTGTGCCGCAAGCACCGGTTGGAACTGCCTGCACAGCGCTGATCAGCCGGCCGCCAGGTGCTTGAACAGGCGCAACGGTTTGCCCGCGAGGCGCTCGATCACGCCCTTGGCTTCCAGGTCCAGCTGCACGGCCTTCAACCACCAGCCGGCGGTGGCACCTGCCGGGAACAGCGCGGCGGGCAGGTGTGGCAGCAGTGCCTGTTTCGCCTGCGCGACGGTCAGGCCGGGCGGTTGCGCGGGCAGCGCCCGCAGCAAGGCATGGCGCATGGCGAGGTACTTGGCGCGATCCACGCGCTGGATGTGCCCGGGCGTGGTGATGCTTTCGATCTCGATCCGTTCGGGCTCAGGCATGGGTATCTCCCGTGACCTCGATGCGTGGGCTGCGGAAGCCCATGGCAATCCACGCCTTCATCAACCGGGCATAGAAGCGCAGCGACCGGGTCTTCAGGTTCGGCACATCGTCAGGAAGCACAGACGCATCAGGAAGATCACTGACCATGGTCCGCATCTCCACGGCAGGTCTTGTCGATGCCGGCCACAACAGGCCATACAGGCTCAGCCAATGGCCGCCGCTGAACTCCAGGAAGAGCGGCGTATTGCAGCAGCCCGCCAGCACGCGGCGGCTGCCGCCCCTGCTGGGCAATCGCAAGGCACGCAGCATGGCATGCCCGGCATCGATGCTGACGCGATCCTTGCGGTGCATTACGAAGAGCGTCTGGCCGTGCGGGCCCAGCACGGCCGGTGCGCGGGGCAGCGACTGCAGCATGGCGCCGGCCTTGCGGCAGCTGTCGCAGCAGCATTCGACGGTGGCAATGGGTTGGCCCGTGGCGGTCAGGCGTACCTGGCCGCACGCGCATGCAAGCGACTGATGGGAGGGCATCTGCATTTTCTCCTGGGGCATTCATCCTCTCGACGAACCAGCGCGCTGGAAATCGACACCACCTGCCCTCAAGGTCGCGACATCTGGTAGCGGATGCGGTACAGGTCCAACCCTGCACCGTCTGCGCGCCGCGCCGAATAGGTCAAGGTGCCGGGTTGCGAGCCATCCAGCATCGCGCCGTAGCTGTCGCCGGAGGCCTCGTTCAAGGGCGAGGGCAATGCATGGCCTGCGTCATAACGGCCTCCACGCGCGTAGGCAATGAACTGGCGCACCGGTGCACTGCCGAAGTCCTGGGCGCGGGCAAACACCACCGTTCGGCCGTCGCCCAGGAAGGTGGCATCGAACTCCTGCGCTGCGGTATTGAGGTCTCCCGCCAGCGGCCGTGCCCGCTGCGCCACGCCGCCGATCATCGTGGCGCTGTGGAGGTCATGGCCGCCGGCACCGCCCGCACGATCGCTGGAGAACAACAGCGTACGACCGTCCGGCGAGAGCATCGGCGCGAACTCATCGGCCGCGCTGTTCACTGCGGGGCCAAGATTGACTGGCTCCCCGAATCGACCGTCGCTCCCCATGCTGACCCGATACAGATCGTCGCCGCCCTGGCCGCCTGCGCGATCCGAACAGAAATACACCACGCGGCCATCGGCGGAAAAGGCGGGATCGAAGTCGCGCCCCTGCGTGTTGAACGGCACCGGCGTCGCCGGCCGCCAGCGCTGCCCATCGTTGCGGGAGACCCAGATGTCATACCCGCCCGGACCGCCGGGCCGGTTGCGGCTGAACCACAGTGCGGTTTTTCCGTCCGGGCTCAAGGTCAGTCGAATCTCGTCGTATTGCGTGGATGCAACGCCCGGGGCAAAGCGCTCGGCGGGGCCGACGATCCGCAGCACCCTTGATGGCGACGCGGGAGGCGACGCAGCAACCAGCAGCATCACGGCCAGCAGCGCCTTCATGCCTGTCGCTCGAAGTCGCTGACCCAGTTGGTTTCCCAGCTGCGCCCACCATCGGCCGAGGCCGCCTGTTCCCAGCGCGCCGAACGCGGCGTGATGCGTGACCAGATCACCCGCGTCTGGATGGATCGACCGTCGTGCTGGTCTTCGCCGAAGAAGCGGCCGACACCGGCCTGGAAACCACCGCGCAGTGGCGCGCCGATCCGGGTCGGCTCCCGGCCATCCAGCCACCAGCTCAGCCAGTGCTGCTCCGCCGCATTCCAGGCGCGGATGCCCATGCCGCGCAGCGGTGCTGCAGGCACGTCCATCACGTTGTCACCCACGTTGCCGAATCCTCCCAGGACCGGCCAGTTGTGCAGGGTGCCGTTGAACGCGTCCCACGCATCGCTGCCTGCCAGCCGAGCGCGCAGGCGACGATGGCGCACGTTCCAATGGCCCACCAGGAAATCAAAATCGCCCGGTGCATCCGGCAGCTTCGGAAGCGGAGAAGGGATCGCAGCAGTGCGGCGGAACCAGTTGCGCCAGTTCACTTCCCAGTGCGCACCGGCATCGTCGGAGAACGCCTGCTCCCACCACGGCTCCTCGCCGTGGATGTCATGCCAGCGGAACCACACGTCGATGGGGCGTCCGTCGATCCGGTCGGTGCCGCGGAAGCTGCCTGCATCGCCCTCGAAAACGCCACGCACGGGGGCTTCGATACGGGCAGGGTTGCGGCCATCGATCCACCAGATCGACCACATGGAAGACACCGGATCAAATGCACGCACGCCCAGGCCCCTGTAAGGGCCCGAAGGCAGCGCCATGACGTTGTCATCGATGGTGCCGAGTCCGCCCAGGGTGAGCCAGACCGCACTGGAACCGGTGAAGGACTCCCAACGGGTATCGCCGACCAGGCGCTCCTTCAGGCGTCGGTGCCGGACCTGCCAGTTGCCCTGCAACCATTTCCAATCTTTGCTGTGGCTGGGCAGGGCCCACCCGGAGGGCAGGGCAGTGGACGCCGCCGAGGCGGCCAGGGTGGCCAGGAACTGCCGTCGATCCATGTGCGTGATCCCCTGTCGAAAGTGCCTCCATCGTTGCGGACAGGAGGGGGATTGACCACGCAGATATCGGGGCTCAGGCTAAGCCACACTTATGGTGACCCAACGCCAGCTGCCGTCGCTTGCCGCCATCCGTGCCTTCGAGGCGGCGGCGCGGCTGGGCAGCTTCGCGCGTGCCGCCGAAGAGCTCGACACCAGCGCGGCATCGGTGAGCTACCACGTGCGGCGGCTGGAGGCCCAGACCGGTACCTGCCTGTTCCTGCGCCATGCACAGCACGTAGAACTGACGGCGACGGGGGCCAGCGTCGCCCAGGAGGCCACCCGGGCATTCGATGCACTGCGCGCCAGCTTCATGCGCGCCGCAGACATGGATGCGGCGCGACTGCGCCTGTCTGTACTGCCCACGCTGGGCACCAGTTGGCTGACGCCGCGGCTGGGCACGTTCCGCGCCCGCCACCGGCAGTTCGTGCTGGAGCTGGACCTGTCGGCAGCGCCGCAGGATCTGGCCGCCGGTCACTTCGATGCGGCCATCCGCAATGGCCAGGGTGGATGGCCAGGTCTTCAGGCAACTCCTTTGTTTCCCAGCGTGTTCACACCGTTGTGTGCGCCGGCGCTGCTGCCAGCGGCCCGTGGGCTGGGCAGCAGCGCGCTGGAAATTCCCCTGCTCGGGCGGCCGGACTGGTGGGCCCTGTGGTTTGCCGCGCACGGGGACCTTCCACCGCCGGCACCGGAGAGTTTCGTCGCGCCCTTTGCCGTCGAGCATCTGGATGTCGGCGCCGCGATCGCAGGGCAGGGCATCGCCATTGGTTCGCCGATCCTGTTCCAGGCCGAGCTGGACAGCGGGCGTTTGGTGCAGGCGCATCCGGGGGTGGCCTGCGACGGTCGCAGCTTCTGGTTCGTGGCACCCACGGCGCGAGGTGGCAGTGCCAAGGTCATTGCATTCCGTGACTGGCTGGTCGAGCAGGCCGCCGAGGCGCGGCATGCAGCCCGCCATTACCTGGCCCGGGCGGTAATGCCATGAGCCAGAGCCCCGAACTGCTCCGGCGCCTGCTGCGCGCCAAGGACCGGATGGATCGGGCCAGCCATGAGGAATGGCCCGTCGCGCGCCTGGCTGAGGTCAGTGCGGTGTCGCCGGCGCACTTCGCCCGCTCGTTCAAGCAGGCCTTCGGGCTGCCGCCGCACCGTTATCTGCTCAGCCGCCGCATCGAACGAGCGGTGGCGCTGCTGCGTGATACCGATCTGGCGGTGACCGAAATCGCCGCGCAGACCGGGTGGCGCAGCCTGGGCACCTTTGGCCGCATCTTCCGTGACATCACCGGTGACAGCCCGGGCAATGTGCGCGAGCGTGAGCGTGCTGGCCAGGCGGCGTCGGCCAGTGTGCCGGAATGCCACGCACGCGCCGCGCAGCGCCCCCGCCTGGACACATCCGTGCTGGAACAACGTCGCCGTCGCGCGCCGTCGGTGGCACTCGCCGTGGAGCGTCAGGCCGGCACGGCAGGAGCGGTACGAGGACTGCCGGCATCGGCTTCAGGGTCACTCGCGGCGAGCACACCTTCAAGACCAGAAACGTCGGTGTCCAGGAGGCAGGTCGCAAACATCAGGAAGCGGTAGGCGTCGGCAAAATTCGAACCGAGCCCAAATGAAATCCTGACCGCGCCACAATCTCCCTTGTCCAGGATCTTCTCATCGAAGGCGGTGCAGTCGAGGATCTTCCCGGTCTTGTCCAGTTCGCAGTGCTCGGCACCCGCAGTTGCATAGGTTGCCTGCTGGACAGCTCCGAGGTTGCAGAAGCATCCGTTGCGCAGGGTGATGCCGAAGCGGTCGGCGAGGTGCTTGACGCGGGCATGCGGCACGATCGAGCCATAGCAGTCGAAAAAGTTGAGCATCACCGTCGCTCCTTTTCGCTGTGCCGGCGGGCCGTACACGCGGCACAGTGGTGTGTCGCCGCGCACGGTATGGCGAAGCGCGGCAAGACGCACCTCGATCCACCGGGCCAGTGCAGTGGAGTGCAGCGCGAGGGCTTCGGCGCCGCCCATCCGTGCCACGAAGGCAAAGCCCCGGGCGATCGCCGGGAACGCGGCGTAGTTGGGTGTTCCCACCTCAAAACGTTGCCCGGCATCGCGATACAGCAGCCGCTCGGTGGGCGACCAGGGGCCTGAGTAGTAGCAGACTCCGCCACCGGCAAAGGACGGTGGCCTGAGCAGTTGCAGCGACGAGCGGCGGGCAAGCAGGCAGCCTGCGCCGGTGGGGTAGCCGAAGATCTTGTAGAACGAGGCCACCACAAAATCCGGTTGAAGGGTGCCGCAATCCAGCCGCGCCTGCGGGACCAGTGCGGCTGCATCGCACAGCACCATCGCACCGTGCGCCTGCGCGCGGGCGATCCAGGCGAGGTCATGCCGCGCGCCGGTCGCGTTGGACTGGGCGGGAAAGGCCAGCAGGTGTGGGGCGCCGTCGCCCAGCCGCTGCAGCGCACGCCGCATCAGGTCGTCGTGCAGCAGCAGATCGTCGTCCAGAGGGATGTACTTCACCGAGGCGCCCTTGGCCCTGGCGTATTCGCGCAGTCCATGCACCGACGTGTGATTGTCCTTGGTCAACAGCAGCTGCGTGCACGGTTGGAACGGAAACGATTCCGCCACAAGCCGGATCGCGCTGCTGGCGTTCGCAGTGAATATCACTTCGTACTCGTCCGGAGAGCAGTCAAAGAAGGCGTAGATGGCATCCCGCGCCTCCTGGTATGCCGCCTGCGAGGCCTTCGATCCGCTATGCGGATTTCCCAGGATTGCGTGCTTCAACGCCTGCAGGTCCTGTTCGAGCAGGCTTTCGGGTGGCAGGGTTCCGCCTACATGATCCAGATACGTGACGTGCTGCTCGTCCAGCCGTGCGTACTCCTCGTTGCGCATCTTCTCTACCGATGCGTCGGGGAAGCCGGGATACTCAGCCAGGAACTCCGCCTTGGCAGCGGTGAATGCAGCGAGCCCCTGTGCCTCCTGCACGGCGATTGCGCACTCGACGCCCGCGCTGGACGCGCGATGGGTCAGCTGCTGGCAGCGCACCAGCGGCGAGAAGTCGGGCGACGCGATGTCCACCGTCGTGCTCGCATTGGCGGGATCGGCCTGGCCGCGCAGCAACCATGCCTCCACCCGGTAGCATTGGTCAGGCACGTCCTTGCCGAACTGCGCCAGCATCAGGTCCAGGTAGTGCTCACGGGTGCGGGTGTCGCACTGGTTGAACTCTTCGAGCAGGATGCAGGCATTGAACAGGAACTCGCGCGCACCGGCTGCGTCGAGCGAGAACGACAGGGGATGCAGCCCAGCAGGCACGTCGTTGGCCCGGGACAGCCCTTCGATCGCGAAGGCGCGGGTGATCGGCGACGGGTCGGTCAGGCTCAGCGCCGCGTCCATCAACCGGGAAGGCATGCCGAAATGCAGCTGCGATTGCTGGCGGGTGAGTTCGAAGAGCTGGTTGTAGTGGAACATCGTCGCGTAGACACGCCCCCCCGGCCGCAGCACGCGCCGGAACTCCCTGGCCACGCGCGCCTTGTCGGGCGGGAACATCAGGCCGAAGCCGCAGACAATCACATCGAAGCTGTTGTCATCGAATGGAAGCTCTGCCATGTCCACGTCGGCCAACAACGGAACGTTCTGCTGGATCTCGGGGTTCAGGACACGTCGGGCCATGTCCACCGCAATCTGCGAGAGATCGCTGGCCACCAGCCGCAAGCCCCGTGGCCGCGCAAGATCCTCATACAGGCTGGCGGTGATCACCCCGGTGCCGCATGCCACTTCCAGCACGTCCTTGACCGCGAACCCTGCATCGATGTCGCTGGCGATTTCCCCGGCCAGCAGCATCCCGTAAGGCTGGAAAATGCGAGGGCTCAATATCCGCTCATAGAATTCCATGAAGGCACTGAGCGACCAGCGGCTGTCGGACACAACTTTGCATTGGCGTTGCGTTACGTCCTGCATGATGCGCTCCCTGTCGGCGCGATGGTGCCGATTAATCCCGGTCCGCGCGGTTATCGCATGCGCCCCCAGGCGCGTGCGTGATTGGCATCACATTAAGTTGACTTAATGCCGGGGCGGATTATCCGCCGTCGCGGAACTGCGTATTCATCCGCTTTTGGGGAGGGCCATGTACTTTTGATTCCTTCACGTTCGCCGTCCCAGCCATTGGCGCAGTTTTGGAGAAGCAGAACCGCCTCGTCGGGGCGTAACGTAGGCGCACTTGAGAGGAGGTGCTGCATGTCAGATATGGTGAACACGGTCGGCCTGTATGTGCGCGACCAGGATGAGGCGCTGGCGTTCTACGTCGGCAAGCTCGGTTTCGAAGTGCATACCGACGTGCGCAATGGCAGCTACCGCTGGCTGACGGTACGCAGCACAGGCCAGGACGGTTTCCAGCTGGGCCTGTTCGTGCCGGGTCCGCCCACCCACGATGCGGCCACCGCGCTTTCGCTGCAGCAGCTGGTGGCCAAAGGCGCAATGCCGCCCCTGGTGCTGGCTGTGGATGACTGCCAGGCGCGTTACACGCAGTGGTTGGCACAGGGCGTGGAATTCACCCAGGAGCCGATCGAGCGCTTTGGCGCCGTCGACGCCGGATTCCGCGATCCATCGGGCAATGGCTGGAAGATGATCGAAGCCCGTTCCGAAGCGAGGCGCCGGCAATGAGCCGCGGTGGCTGGGCACGGCCCGTGCATCGTTGGACCTCGATCGTGTTCACCCTGGCGGTGATCGCCAACTTCGTGGTGCGCGGGCTGGGGCAGGGCGAGCCTGCGGCGTGGATCACCTATTCGCCGCTGCCGCCGTTGTTCCTGCAGCTGTTCACCGGGTTGTACCTGTTTGCGCTGCACTACAGCGGCAGGTGCCGCAGCGCCGGGCAGGGCGCTGCGGGTTGACGCCGGGTCAGGCGGCAGCGTCGGCGGTGTAGGCCGCCAGCAGTGCGGGAAGATCTTCCATGCGCTGGAAGATCACCTGGGCACCGGCCGCGCGCAGAGCCTCGGGCGTGCTGTGGTGCGGGCCGCCCTCGCTGAAGCCGAACACGGTGGCACCTGCGGCCACACCGGCGGTCGCACCGGTCACGGTGTCTTCAATGACCGCGCAGCGCTTCGGATCCACACCCAGCGCGGCAGCGGCCGCCAGGTAGACGTCCGGGTGCGGCTTGGTGTTCGGCATGTCCTGGCCGCTGTAGACGTGGTCGCCGAAGGCATCGAGGATGCCGACCTTGCCCAGCTGCAGTTTCACCTTTAGCAGATCGGCGCCGGAGGCGCAGGCGATCCGCCCACCGGTGGCCGCAGCGATCGCACGCACGGCCTCGGGTGCCCCCTGGATCGCTTCCAGGTCACGTTCCAGTGCCCGGTTGCGCTGCTGGCGGAACTCTTCAAGCCACGCCTCGGTGAACGGCTTGCCGGTGCGCTCCTCGATCAGCCCGGCCAGATGGGCCACGGACTGGCCGAGGAAGACTTCACCCGCCTGCGCCGGGGTCAGCGGCCAGCCGCGTGCGGTCAGCATTTCCGAGAGCACGCGGGCGACCAGTGGCTCGGAATCGACGAGTACGCCGTCGCAGTCGAACAGCACGGCATCAAAGGGAAAACGGGACATCTACAGCTCCAGGGGGCAATGCGGTGGTGCAATTGCCCGTCATTTTCCCACAGCCATCCTTGGGTGGCACCCGGGCAGGGTGCCACCCATTCCCGGCAGGCCGGTCAGCCCAGGTCACACCCCGCCGGCTGCGGCCAGGTGCTGGCCGGCAGCATGTTCTTCAGCGAGGCCGGTGCGTTGATCGCGACATAGCTCGCACCCAGCAGCTCCTCCAGATCGGCGATGGTCACCAGGTAGCTGTCAAGGCTGCCGAGATTGGCTTCGTTGGGAGTGATCCAGCTGATCGCCTTGGCCGTGCCGGTGTTCGGGTCACGGGTGATGATGGTCTTCCAGAAGAACTCCGGTGTCGGGATGCCGTGGCTGGAAAGGAAGTAGTCGTTGGAGGCGTCGCCGTAGACCACGCCACCGTAGACATCCACCGGCGCGATGTCGCGGTAGCACTCGGCCACGTTCTCTGCCTTCACCCAGATGCCCTGGTTGAAGCTGGACACCTGCGGAACGATGTTGGTCATGTAGTTGGCGCGGCGGATGTAGGTCGCGTTGTAGTCCATGTGATTGGACGTGACGAGATGGCCACGGTCGTAGCCGGACTTGATGCTGGCGTAGGAGGCGGTGCTGGTCTGGCCGAGGCAGCCTGCCGGCAGGTCCGGATCCTTGTAGAAGCTGGACGGGCGCGCGGCCGAGCCGGTGTCGGCGGTGAGCGTGTACTCGTAGCGGGTGGCGCTGTGGATGCTGCAGTCGTAGGTGAGCACGAAGCCGCCCTTGTTGAGGGTGACGACCTGGGCCTGGGCAGCGCCAGCGAAGGCACTGAGGACGAACGCGAAGAAGAGGCTTGCAAGGCGCATTGCGGTTCTCCAGCAGAAGTTCAGGGCGCAGCCGTCCGCCACGACCGGGCCGAGGCGAGGTCATGGGGGACGTTGCGGAGACGGGTGCTACGGATTGCGGTGAGACGTGACCGCGATGACAGGGCCGTGGAGGCCGTGCGGTGTCGTAAGCGTCACAAGCTGTCGTCTTTCGGTCAACGATGAAAAGACGAAGCTGTGACAGCGCGCAAGCACTGGAGATGTGTCAAATGGAGCAGGACGTGGCTGAAACGCTCGCGTGCTAGAGCATCGCGATGCCTGCGGGTGTTGTCAGGGGGTCGCCTTCAACACGTAATCGCCGTTGCGTGTTCCCGGCACCAGTAACCATCCTGGTTTCAGACTCAGCGACCACCCTGGACCCTGTAGCGGCGGGTCGGCAGTTGCGGGTGCCTGCACGAACACGGCCTTCCAGTCGCTCTGCATCAACGCTCCGTCGGTGACGTCCAGGCTGCCCCAGGTGTCGGTCAGCCGCATCGTTGGATATACCGTGCCACGGCCCGGCAACGACTGCATCGTGTTGGGATTGAACTGGATGCGCATGCTGCGCAGATCCAGCCGCACGACCGGGCCTGTCACGAAGCGCGCACGGTTGTGTTCCAGCTGCGCAATGCGCTGCCGTTCGCGCAGCATTTCGGCTTCGCGCAGTGCCCGTCCGCCGTAGCGCGCAGCAGCGGCCCGCAGCTCGGTCGCACCCCGCTGCATCGGGGTCCGGGTCACTTCGGCCAGATGCGTGCCGAGGTCCCGGGCGGGGTGGGCGAGATGGTTGCGCCAGCCGGGGGCCGCCTGGTCCAACAGCAGGCCATAGGCCGGACCGGTGGCATAGGCGAAAGAGCGGACGAAACTGCGATCGGCAACGTGCGCGCGAAGGTCATGCAGCGCCGCCTGGATACGTGTGGAGCGCGTTGGGTTGCCGACGAACACGCCGGTGTACTCGGCCAGGCCCTCGTTCAATTCCAGCGCCGCTTCTTCCTGCGCTGCCGCAGGGAACTGGCGGTGGCGCTCGGCGCGGAAGGCGAGTGCGTCGTTCACCGCAGTGTGCTGCGCCATTGCATCGGTGGCCGTGAGCGCATCCGCAAGCGCGCGCCATTCCAGCTGCAGCCAGTAGCGTCCTTCAAGTGTGTCGAGGTGCTCGTTGCCGCCTTCGGTCGGCGCGGTGATGGGCAACGCCGGTTGCAACCGATGGAACATTTCGTGAGCCAGCAGCGTACTGCGCCTGGACACGTCCTGCGGCAATGGCCAGAGCAGTTGCGTCCAGCGTATGCCGGACCATTCCACGGCGGTGTTGGCAACGATCGCATCGGGCGGAAGCTGGCCCACGAACACCTCGCCACGCCCCTTCAACGCGCCGTGTACATCCGCATGCGAGGCGGTGACCTGGCGGCTCTTCGGATCGACCAGCATCATCGGCCCGCACAGGGATTGCCCCCACAGCTGGCCGCAATCGACCTGGCACAGGTGCTGTGCTTCGATGAAGATTCCGCGCGCGTCGGCGTCTGCGATCGGTGATTCAGCGGACCATGCCGGTCCTGCTGCACAGGCAACACCGGCAATCAGTGCAGTGCGGAAAATATCCATGGCATCCGTGCGTTGATGGGCGCAGGCAGTCATAGCACTGGACACCGTTGCCCTTCAACGACGGGCAACGAACGCGTTGCCGCTTCGGCGGCCGGGGCCATGGCTACGCCATGCAGGCGCGCATCCATACTTTCGCGTACTGATCTCTGTCTTGCCGCTGTCACGAAAAACTGTGCGCCGCGTCAAATTTTGAGGTAGTGTCGATTCTGCTGCCGGGGCGCAGCGGGGTGCAAGGCGTCGGGGACTACGCGCCGCACCCGCAATTGAAGCACCAGACATCACAGCGCCGGCGTTGACGCCGGCGTGCATCTCGGGCTTTCAATGAAAAGGGGGTATTCGATGCGCAATGCATGGATCAAACGAAGCAAATGGGTTGCACTGACCCTGGTGGCGGGTGCCGCACTGGCCGCCGCTGCCGTGGGCATACGCAGTACCGGTGCCCAGTCAAAGACCGGCAATCCCTCGGTGGACGCGCGCGCCGGCAATCCGTCCGGGCCTGCGGCACGCGGTCCGGGTAGCGGCTTCGCCGAGCTCTCCAACCGCTATATCGTGGTCTACCGCGAGGAGCCGCTGGCCACCTACAAGGGCGACATCCAGGGCCTCGCGGCACCGGAACGCATGCGCCCATCCGCCAGCGCCGCGCGTGCAGCGGCAGCCACCGGCAATGCGCCGACACCGCGCATCGCTGTAAAGGGGGCACGCTCGCAGGACTATGTGCGCTTCCTCGCTGACCGCCAGGTACAGCACGAGGCCCGCATCAATGCAGCATTGGGTCGCAGCGTAAAGGTCGAACGGCGCATGCAGCATGCGATCAACGCATCGGTGCTGCAGATGAATCCGCAGGAAGCGGAGCGCGTGCGCGCACTTCCCGATGTGCAGCTGGTTGAAGAGTACAGGGAGTATGAGCAGGACACCGACGTCGGACCGGGGTTGATCGGCGCACCTGCGCTGTGGAACGGCACACCTGCGCCGTTCCGTGGCGAAGGTGTGGTGGTCGGCGTCATCGACTCGGGCATCAACTTCGGCAGCCCGGCCTTCACCGCCCGCGCCGAAGATGGTTACGAGCACGTCAATCCGCTGGGCGCAGGCAACTACCTCGGTACCTGCGCGCCGGGCGGCAGCGACGAAGGTCGCTGCAACAGCAAGCTGATCGGCGGCTACGACTTCGTCTGCGGTGCGCCGGGCAACCAGTGTGGCGTTGCGGACGTACGCGAGGAGCCTGGATTTGGTGACACCAACGGTCATGGCAGCCATACCGCTTCCACCGCCGCCGGCAACCCGCACACTGCGTCCTACCGTGGCAACCAGATCCACATTTCCGGTATTGCGCCGCGCGCCAACATCATCGCCTACGACGCCTGCTACACCGAGGTCTCTACCGGGCGCGGCTTCTGCCCGAACACCTCGACGCTGGCAGCGGTCAACCAGGCCCTCGCCGATGGCGTGGTCGACGTCATCAATTACTCCATTGCCGGTGGCACCGCGCCGTGGGGAGAGGCGGTCTCGCTGGCGTTCCTCAACGCATCCGATGCCGGCATCTACGTGGCCACTTCGGCCGGCAACTCCGGCCCAGGTCCGAACACGATGGGCCATCTGGAACCCTGGACCGGCAGCACTGCGGCGGCCACGCATGGCCGCGGCGACATCGTGCTGTTCGCTGCGGTCAGCGGCCCCGGCAGCGTGCCGCCGGCGCTCACTGCCATCCTGCTGACCGAAGGCTCGGGCGGCGTGCCGTTCGCAACGCCGATTCCTGCAACCACGCCGCTGCGTGTCAGTGCAGGCATCGACAGTGCCAACGATGGGTGCGCGCCGTTCCCGGCCAATACCTTCCAGGGCGCCGTTGCGGTGATCCGCCGTGGCTCGTGCAACTTCAGCGACAAGGTCAACAACGCCGCTGCAGCGGGTGCGATCGCCGTGCTGATCGGCAACAACCAGCCGGCCCCCATCCTGCCCAACGTGGCCGGGGCGACCATTCCCGCCTTCGCCATCGACCAGTCGGACGCCAATGCACTGCGGACCTTTGCGTCGAGCGTTGGCAACAACGCAACCGCCGGCATTGCCTATCCGGCCAGCAAGATCAGCAATACGCCGGATGTGCTGGGCGACTTCAGTTCGCGCGGCCCGGCCGGGATCTTTGATCTGGTCAAGCCGGACGTGACCGCCCCGGGTGTGCGTGTGCTGGCCGTGATCGCAGGCAATGAGGTGACCGGCTCGGAGAACGCCGTCGGCCTGATGGACGGCACCTCGATGGCATCACCACATCACGCCGGTGCCGCCGCGCTCCTGCGCCAGGCGCGTCCTGACTGGACCGTGCAGGAGACACGCTCGGCGTTGATGATGACCGCGCGGCAGGAGGTGCTGAAGGAAGATGGCGTCACACCGGCCGACGCATTCGCGATGGGCGCTGGACGCATCCAGGTGGACCAGGCACTGCGCGCAGGGCTGGTGCTCAACGAGACCAAGACCAACTTCCTGGCCGCCAATCCAGCCAATGGGGGTGAAGTGTCGTCGCTCAACATCGCCAGCCTCGGCAAGCGCAGCTGCGCGGACAGCTGCAGCTTCACCCGCGTGTTCCGCAATGTGCTGCCGACCCGGCAGACGTGGACGGCGAAGGTGCAGGGCCTGACCGCGGTTGTCTCGCCATCGGTGTTTACCCTGGCGCCGGGTGAAAGCAAGTCGGTGCGGGTCATCGTCACCACCGGTTCGGTACCGAACGATGGCAGCTGGCGCTTTGCCAGGCTCACCCTCTCACCGCAGGGCGGTGATACCAGCCAGCCGCTGCTGCGCCTGCCGATCGCCGTGTCGGTGCCGCCGCCGCAGATCGCCGCCACGCCGCCGACGAACTCGCTGACCCTGCCGGCCGGTGGCAGTGGAACGGTGAACCTGCAGATCGCCAATACCGGCGGCTCACCGCTGGAATGGCAGATCGACAATTCCGGAGTGGGCACCCGCACGCTGGTAGCGCAGGCGCCAAACAACGCCAATGGCCGTCGCTCGACGCGCTTCACCGATGCGGCGACAGTGGGTGCACGTGCACAGCTTGGTGCCGATGATTTCACTCTGGGCGAGGCCACCGGCATTACCCGCATCGTCGCTGACGGCTTCGTCAACGGTGGCTCGCTGGCAACTTCGACCAACATCAACTGGTCAATCTACCGGGATGTTGGCGGCAATCCGGAGGGCAATCCGGAATCGAGCCCGCAGCTGGCGCTGTGGAGCTACACCTCCACCGTCAGCGGTCCGGGCGTAAGAACGTCGGCCACGCTGGCCACCATCAACCTTGACCTGGCCGCTGCAGGCCAGAACGTGAACCTGCCGGCAGGCCGCTACTGGCTGGTGGTCTCGGTGCGCGCGCCGCTGGCTACCAGCTGGTTCTGGTTCAACGCCACCAGCGGCGACAGCGTGTACCGCAGCGCGATCATCAATCCCGATGGCAGCGGTGCCTGGTCCGCCACCGCCGGCGCGCCTGGGTTGGCCTATGGGCTGGGCGGAAGCAATGCGTGCGGCGCCGGCTGGATCGGCACACCGACCCGTGCCCTGGGCCGCATCTCCGCAGGCGGCAGCCAGAGCACGCAGGTGCAGATCAATGCCAGCGGCCTCGCGCCGGGCAGCTATTCGGGCTTCGTCTGTGTCGGCAGCAATGACCCGAGCACGCCGAAGACTGCTGTCCGTGTCGCCTTGACCGTAACGCCGTAAGGCGCCTGCAGCATCCCGGCCGCCCCTGTGCAGGGGCGGCCGGTTTCCCACCGTTTCCGGCGCTTGCCGGGAACCCTTCCTGATGGACCTCGGGGGTACCGTGAAGACGATGCACAAGCACATCCTTGCCGTGGCACTGGCCATGGCAACCGCACCGGCGTGGGCCGGTGATACCTGCCAGCTGGACGATGGCTTCGGCGGCGTGTCCAGCGGTGGCGCCAGCGCCGGTGGTGCCGCCTCGCTGGCGTGCGGCAGTGGTGCCGATGCCAGCGGTGATCTATCGGCGGCCGTCGGAACCGGCGCCAGTGCCAGCGGCACCGGCAGTACGGCGATCGGCGCAGCCAGCAGCGCCTCCGGCGACCAGAGCGCCGCCGTGGGCGTGGGTGCTTCCGCCTCCGGCGCCAACAGTGCGGCGATCGGCGACAGCGCCACCGCCAGTGGTGACTTCAGCAGTGCCAGTGGCTCGGGCAGCTCCGCAACGGGCTCGTTCTCCACCGCGTCAGGCGCTGGCAGCAACGCCACGGGCGAAAACAGCACCGCACTCGGCAGCTTGTCCGAAGCCAGTGGCAACAACAGCAGTGCCGTGGGCAATGGTGCCATCGCTTCTGCAAACGACAGCGTTGCACTGGGCAATGGCTCCGTCGCCGACCGTGCCAACTCGGTATCGGTAGGCAGCGCCGGCAACGAACGCCAGTTGACCAACGTGGCCGCCGCCACGCAGGGCACCGATGCGGTGAACCTCAATCAGATGAATACCGCCAACGCCAATACGCTGACTTCGGCCAACAGCTATGCCGATGCGCGGGCCACGGCGACCATCAACTCCGTCAACGCCTACACCGACGCGAGCAGCGCCGCGGCAGTGACGACCTCAAAGGCCTATACCGATGCCAGCAGCGCCGCGGCAGTGACGACCTCAAAGGCCTA